>NZ_CP113976.1 GCF_026870155.1 Flavobacterium marginilacus
ATACCCACAAAAGTACTTCCGTCTACACTAATTGAAAGGGCTCCTGTTCCCAGTCCTGTATCCAATCCTGTTGCAACTGGGCTAACATCGATACCGAAATTACCTTCAGCCACACATTTGTTAACCACAGTCAAAGCGATTTTAGGACTTGGATCTTTGATTAAATCAACTACTGTACTTGTCTGAATACAATTGTAAGCATCTTTTACATGAACATAATAACTTCCTGCAGTCAAATTATTAAATGTACTTGAAGTAACCCAAGGATCTGTTAAACCTGGTGCTGCTGCAGAATTTGAAATTATATATAAATAAGGCGCTGTACCATCTTTTGCTAATGCATTAATAGTTCCTTTATTATCACAATTTTCATTTTTGATAACTGACGCTGTTATATTTAATATTTTCGGAGATTCTTTAATATTAAAATTAGCAGAAGCTTTACCGCATCCTGAATTCCCTCCAGAGGTTTCTTTAACATATATATAATAACTTCCAACTCCAAGATTTATTGGAATATTAGGGATATTTACGGTACTTGATCCTGTAACTGTAAAAGTACCTGATAAATATTGAGAGACATTGGTGAATGCCTCAAATATTTCGTAAGTGTAATCTATTGAACCTGCATTAGAATTAACAACATCAAATGATACATTGCCATCATTAGAACCAGTACATGTAATATTTTTAGGAACAATATTGTTGGTAACTAATGATGTATTAGAAGGAACCGGAATAGCTGCAGTTTCATAGTAATAACATTTAGTGTTTTCATCATAAACAATAAAAGTATATGTTACTCCTGGCAACAAATTAGTAAAGAGAGTCTCTTTAGCTGCGGTTTCACCTTGCCATCCAAGAGTTCCATCAGCAGTCCAAACTTGACCTTGGCCAGTATAAATATTAAAATGGAAAGGTCCAGAACCAGCAAAAGTAGATGTAATCTTCACTACAGCACTACCACCTGTGGCACAAGTTACCGCTGGATTTATTGTAATACCTAATGAATTTGGAGGTGAAGCAACTAATACATCTTTCTCAATAACAGAACAGCCATTAGCATCAACAACTCTTATTTGGTATAAACCAAAATCTACAACATTAAAAGTAACAGAAGAAGTACCTGGATTATTAGGTTCAAATTTATTATATCCATTTATACCTGTAACATAATAAGTATAAGGAGCAGTTCCTCCTGTACCACCAGCTGCACTAACACCATCAGTAATTTTGTCAATAATGATTGATCCTTTTGAAATACCTGAACCGCTATTACACTGAATAGGAACTATCGTTTTTTCAATAACCATAAGTGTTGGCTCAGCAATAGTAATACCAGCTGGGACAACATTAATACAGCCTTTGCTGTCTTTTACATTAACAGTATACGTACCTGCAATAAGCCCAGTAAACACGTTAGAAGATTGATAAGTGATACCATCTATACTAAATGTAAAAGGACCTACCCCTTTAGTTGCATCAATATCAACTCGTATTATTCCTGCGTTGTCACCATTACATTTAATAGATTGTGTTTCTACAACTGCAGAAATTACAGGATAAACTACTGGATTAACTGTTATAATATTAGAAACTTTAGTACAGCTATTTGCATCAGTAATTTCAAACTGATAAGTATGAGCTGTTATTGCTGCTGGTGCTGTATAGGTAAATGAATTACCTGTAACTGGAACAACAGTTGCATAAGCCGCTCCATCAATGCTAGTTTTGTATGTAAATGGTCCTTTACCTCCAATTACCGTTACCTTAATTGTGGCATCTGGAGTTCCAGTACAATCTAAATCTTTTGTCAAAACAGCCGTAGCAGTTAAAACATCATTCACTGTAATTGAGGTTGTATCTGTACAGCCATTTTTATCTGTTACAGTAACAGCATACGTTCCAGGTGCAACTGTAAATTTATTTGCTGGACTAGGCGCAACACCAGTATTGATTGTATAAGTATATGGCAGGACACCTAAAGTTGCCGACGCAATGATTTCGAAAGTACTTCCTGAAGCTAAACACTGATTAGCTACTGAAAGCGAAACACTTGGAGTGGCATCTTTAACAATATGCACATTTATTGGCATTACAATAGTGCATCCATTCGCATCTTTTACCCATACATCCCAATCAGCAGATACTGTAGGATCTAAATTAGCAATATTTGAAGAAACATAATCTGAAACATTCGGAATATTTCCATCTTCTACAAAAGCATATTTATAATTTGGAGTACCCCCTGCAGCATTAATCGTTACGACTGAATAAGGTATTTTACAATTAGCATTCACATTACTAAATAAACTAGCTGATACAGAAGATGCAGGAGCTGCAATTGTAATTGATGTTGAAGCTTGACAAGTAGTCGTCTCGTCTGTAAAGACAACTGAATAAGTACCCTGACCCAAATTAGGTAATGTAAATGTTGATGCGGTTTGACCCATTACTACTGGACCACCATTTACAGTATAACTATAAGTAGAAGCAAACCCGCTTACGTTATATCTAATCGAACCTGTAGTTCCTCCAAAACAAGCAACATCAGAAATTTTTGAAGCAGTAGCCACAATTGGTGCAACTGGTGCGATTTGTAGAGAAACTGCCTAATGCATTAGATGTGCCTGAAGTAATATTCTGATACGTAAACGGACTAACTCCATTTTGAATATTTGTAATAGTTACTGTACTAGTCGTTTTAGCAACTGGTGCACAATATATATCAGTACCAACAATATCCATTTGAGTTGGCGGATTCAAAGTATTGATTGTTTTTGAATCACTAGCCACACAACCATTCGCATCTCTTACATAACCAGTTACAACTATAGGAGAATAGCTTTCATAAGTATTTTGACTAGAATAATTAACTCCGTCAAAACTATATTCATAAGTACCTGTGCCACCGCTGCCTGTAACAGTAACTATAGCTTTTTGCGGTACATTTCCTGTTCCGCAGGTTAGCTTCGTAGTAACGGTCGCCGTTGCAGTTAATATAGTCGCTGGAGCAACTATTACATTATTATCTGAAAGTGAACAGCCTCTTCCTGAATTAACTTTTACGGAATAAGTTCCTGCCAATAATCCTTTAAATATATTAGAAGACTGAGCTACTCGAGTTATAGGTGCAGTAATCTCATAAGTATAATTTGGATTATTGTTAGCCGCATCTAAAACAACAGTAATACTACCGCTTGCTTCACCAACACATAAAGCTGGTGTTGTTGTTGTTGTAAAAGTAACTGGTGTTGGAACGCTTAAAGTAACTGAAGCGGTCGTACTGCAATTAGCAGGCGTAGCATTATCAGTCATTGTAACTGTATAAGTTCCCGCTGGTAATCCAGAAATAACGTTTCCTGATATCGTTCCTACGGCTGGACTAATACTATAACTGTAGATTCCAGTTCCGCCAGTACCTGACATAGTAATCACTCCATCGTTATCAGTACATGTAGGCAAAGATGTAATTGCAGGCGCAGCCACTAATGGTGCATCAATAATTATTGTCTTAGAATCAATACAGCCGTTCGCATCTTTGATTTTAATAGTGTGTGAACCAGAGTTTAATCCCGTAACTGTATGTGATAAACCAGCT